>NZ_MU078694.1:519192-520313 GCF_014078525.1 Nitrosopumilus sp. b3 | reverse complement strand
AGCAGCAGAAGCAGCAGCAGAAGAAGCAGCAGAAGAAGCAGCAGAAGAAGCAGCAGAAGAAGCAGCAGAAGAAGCAGCAGAAGAAGCAGCAGAAGCAGCAGCAGAAGCAGCAGACAAAGCAGCAGAGAATGCAGCAAAACATGCAGACAAAGCAGCAGAGAATGCAGCAAAACATGCAGACAAAGCAGCAGAGAATGCAGTAAAACATGCCGCCAAAGTAGCAGAGAATGCAAAAAAGAATGAGGAAAAAGCAAAAAAATTAGAAGCTGAAATTAAAATGAAAATTAAAGAGGCTGTTGTAAAAGCAGTTGATAAAATAATTGATGAATCTGAAGACGAATCAGACGATGAATCTGACGAAATTGATTACTCTGTTAAAGAAGCTCAAAAAGATTCTAAAAAAGGAATTTTAGTTGAAAAAGTTCTCTCGAAATTAGCAATAAAGACTCTTAACAAAGAGTATGAAGGAAAATCTCCTGATCAAAATTATAGAGATCAATTAGAACAGATTGAACAACAATTAATCAAAGATACTCAAAAAGTAAAATTACAATATTTTGAAAAGATTTTGGAAGTTAAACCTGGTGTAACTGTTGAAATAGAAAACGTAAAAGATAAAGTTAAAGAAGTATCCTCAGAAATCCAGCAACAAAAGAATCCAGGTGTTATGGTAAAGAAAGCAGATAATGAAATCAGAGAACTTTTACAAGATGAGGCTCCCGACGAAAATGCATGGCAATATGGTGTTGATTCCTATCAGGGTAAAACTAGAATTGTCTTAGAATTATCTAACACTGATCCTGCAACAATTGAAAAAATCCAAAGTCTTTCTGATATAGAAGTTCAAGGTGAAAATATAGTTCAAATTAGTACTAGTGTTGAAAATATCCCTCGTCTTAATGCATTACAGGATGTAACAAAAACAAGGGCGACAACCAATCTTTCTGACTTTGCTAGAGATGGATTTGAATCTGTACAGTCTCCATTTGTGAATTCTGATGATGTGGTGAAAACCATTGGGGATCAAAAATATGCTAATCTAATACAATTATCTGAATCTTCAGACTCTGCCACTTCAGACTCTGCCACTTCAGACTCTGCCACTTCAGACTCTGCCACTT